>NZ_JAODYH010000038.1:0-378 GCF_025421555.1 Acidovorax bellezanensis | reverse complement strand
GATGTCGGCCGTCACGCCCGTGGCGTTGCTGACCGTGTAGTTGCTCGCCAGGCCCGTGCCGTTGGCCAGCGTGGCGCCCGTCACGGTGACGGTCTTGCCGGCACCCGCGTTCTGATCGCTGAAAGCGCCCGACTGGCCAGACAACACCAGGGTTTCGTTACCGACCAGGCCGTTCAAGATGCCGCCGCTCAGGTTGGCTGCCGTCGTACCGTCGTAGGTCTTGCTGTCGGCAGTCACGCCGCGGACCGTCAAGGCCTTGGCCGTGATGTCGGCCGTCACGCCCGTGGCGTTGCTGACCGTGTAGTTGCTGGCCAGACCCGTGCCGTTGGCCAGCGTCGCGCCAGTCACGGTCACCGTCTTGCCGGCTCCCGCGTTCTG
>NZ_JAODYH010000037.1:0-214 GCF_025421555.1 Acidovorax bellezanensis | reverse complement strand
TTGCTGACCGTGTAGTTGCTGGACAGGCCCGTGCCGTTGCCCAATGTGGCGCCCGTCACGGTGACGGTCTTGCCTGCCCCCGCGTTCTGATCGCTGAAGACGCCCGACTGACCGGTCAAGGTCAGCGTCTCGTTACCCACCAGGCCGTTCAAGATGCCGCCGCTCAGACTGGCTGTCGTCGTACCGTCATAGGTCTTGTTGCCCGCGGTCACGC
>NZ_JAODYH010000036.1:0-302 GCF_025421555.1 Acidovorax bellezanensis | reverse complement strand
GCCGGCGGTCACGCCGCTGACCTTCAAGGCCTTGGCGTTGATATCGGCCGTCACGCCCGTGGCGTTGCTGACCGTGTAATTGCTGGCCAGGCCCGTGCCGTTGCCCAATGTGGCGCCATTCACCGTCACCGTCTTGCCGGCACCCGCGTTCTGATCGCTGAAGACGCCCGACTGACCGGTCAAGGTCAAGGTTTCGTTACCGACCAGGCCATTGAGCGTACCGCCCGAGAGCGTTGCGGCGGTCGTGCCGTCATAGGTCTTGTTGCCGGCAGTCACGCCGCTGACCGTCAAAGCCTTGGCCG
>NZ_JAODYH010000035.1:0-1003 GCF_025421555.1 Acidovorax bellezanensis | reverse complement strand
CCGTGGCGTTGCTGACCGTGTAATTGCTCGCCAGGCCCGTGCCGTTGCCCAATGTGGCGCCAGTCACGGTGACGGTCTTGCCGGCACCCGCGTTCTGGTCGCTGAAGGCGCCCGACTGGCCGCTCAAGGTCAGCGTCTCGTTACCCACCAGGCCGTTCAAGATGCCGCCGCTCAGACTGGCTGTCGTCGTGCCGTCATAGGTCTTGTTGCCGGCGGTCACGCCGCTGACCGTCAAGGCCTTGGCCGAGATGTCGGCCGTCACGCCCGTGGCGTTGCTGACCGTGTAGTTGCTCGCCAGGCCCGTGCCGTTGCCCAAGGTAGCGCCAGTCACGGTGACGGTCTTGCCAGCCCCCGCGTTCTGATCGCTGAAGACACCCGACTGACCGGTCAAGGTCAGCGTCTCGTTACCCACCAGGCCGTTCAAGATGCCGCCGCTCAGACTGGCTGTCGTCGTGCCGTCATAGGTCTTGTTGCCGGCGGTCACGCCGCTGACCGTCAAGGCCTTGGCGTTGATATCGGCCGTCACGCCCGTGGCGTTGCTGACCGTGTAGTTGCTGGCCAGACCCGTGCCGTTGGCCAGGGTGGCGCCAGTCACGGTCACGGTCTGACCGGCGGCGACGTTCTTGTCCGCGAAAGTGCCCGTCTGGCCCGACAGAACCAAGGTCTCCGAACCCACCAGGCCATTGAGCGTTCCGCCCGACAGCGCTGCGGCGGTCGTGCCGTCATAAGTCTTGTTGCCCGCGGTCACGCCGCTGACCGTCAAGGCCTTGGCGTTGATGTCGGCCGTCACGCCCGTGGCGTTGCTGACCGTGTAATTGCTGGCCAGGCCCGTGCCGTTGCCCAGCGTGGCGCCCGTCACGGTGACGGTCTTGCCGGCACCCGCGTTCTGGTCGCTGAAAGCGCCCGACTGGCCAGACAACACCAGGGTTTCGTTACCGACCAGGCCATTGAGCGTTCCGCCCGAGAGCGTGGCCCCCGTTGTGCCGTCGTAGGTCTTGTTGCC
>NZ_JAODYH010000034.1:0-278 GCF_025421555.1 Acidovorax bellezanensis | reverse complement strand
CTTCAACATCAGCCTGAGCCACGGCGTGGACACCATCACCAAGCTGAGCTTCACGCTCAGCGGCCAGGTGGGTGCGGGCGACATCGGCATGCCGACGGTCACCGTGGGCGGCACGGCCGTCACCGTGACCCTGGCCGGCGGGGTGTATAGCTTCGACCTGCCGATAGGCGTGACCGGCGGCATCGTCGTCACGGTGCCGACCACCGACGACGCGGTGTTCGAAGGTAACGAAAAGCTCGACCTGACCGCCACGCTGAGCGGCAATACCGTCACCGGCA
>NZ_JAODYH010000033.1:0-1108 GCF_025421555.1 Acidovorax bellezanensis | reverse complement strand
AATGCCCTGAGCAACACGCTGAACGGCGGTGGCGGCGACGACCGCTTCGTTGCCACACTGAATGACGGCAACGACACCTACATAGGCGCCACGGGTACAGACACTTACGATCTGTCGGCGACGGCGGCGGGCGCTACCGTGACTGCGACCACGGCCACCAGCGCCAGCACTGGCAGCGATCTGCTCAGCACGATAGAGAACGTGATCGGCAGCCAGGGCAACGACAGCATCGTTTTCGATGCTGCCGCCAACGTCGCCAACATCGCTGACGGCCAGGCGGGCAACGACATCCTCAGTACCGGAGCCGGAGCCGACCGTCTGATCGGCGGTGCGGGCAACGACACGATGGATGGCGGGACGGGCAACGACACGTTGTTCGGTGGTGACGGCAACGACACCATCAACTACACCGTTGCCGAGGGCGCGGATGCGGTCGATGGAGGTGCCGGCCTGGACACACTCAACATCACCGGCACCGCCGCGGATAACAACCTGGTCGTTGTGTTCGACGGCACTTCGCTCACAACGGTGGGGGGTGGGGCGGTGGCCAATGTCGAATCCGTCACGGCCAACCTGCTTGGCGGCACTGACACGCTGAACTACGGTGCGTCGACGGCTGCGGTCATGGTGAACCTGACGGCTGGAACCGCCTCCGGGTTCAGCAGCATCGCAGGCATCGAGAGCGTGGCGACGGGCGCCGGTGCGGACGTGCTCACCGGCAATGCCCTGAGCAACACGCTCAACGGCGGTGGTGGAGACGATCGCTTCGTCGCCACGTTGAACGACGGAAACGACACCTACATAGGTAGCACGGGCGTCGACACCTACGACCTGTCGGCGACCTCGGCAGGCGCGACGGTCACGGCCAGCGCCGCGAGCAGCGCGCAGACCGGGATCGACATCCTCTCGGCGATCGAGAACGTGATCGGCAGCCAGGGTAACGACAACATCACCGGCAGCATTGTCGCCAACGTGGTCGACGGCCGGGGCGGTAACGACGTGATCAACGCAGGGAGCGGCAACGACACCATCAACTACACCGTCGCCGAGGGCGCGGATGCGGTCGATGGAGGTGCCGGCCTGGATACACTCAACATCACCGGCACTG
>NZ_JAODYH010000032.1:0-332 GCF_025421555.1 Acidovorax bellezanensis | reverse complement strand
CGTTGCCGAGGGCGCGGATGCGGTCGATGGAGGTGCCGGCCTGGACACACTCAACATCACCGGCACTGCAGCGGCGAATAACCTGGTCGTTGTGTTCAACGGCACTTCGCTCACAACGGTGGGGGGTGGGGCAGTGGTCAATGTTGAATCCGTCACGGCCAACCTGCTCGGCGGCACTGACACGCTGAACTACGGTGCGTCGACGGCTGCGGTCACGGTGAACCTGACGGCTGGAACCGCCTCCGGTTTCAGCAGTATCGCAGGCATCGAGATCGTGGGGACGGGCTCCGGCGCGGACGTGCTCACCGGCAATGCCCTGAGCAACACGCTGA
>NZ_JAODYH010000031.1:0-4009 GCF_025421555.1 Acidovorax bellezanensis | reverse complement strand
CCGCAGGCACGACCGGCGGCATTGTGGTGACGGTGCCGACCACGGACGATCCCGTGTTCGAAGGCAGCGAGCAATTGAACCTGACGGGCACGCTGACCGGCGCGACGCTCAATGGCACGCCGTTGCCGGCGGGCATCACCGACACCGGCCATGCGACCATTTTCGACATGGTCCAGGCCGACGACGATACGGGCGTGGCGACATTGCATTCGGTGCAAAACCCAGGGGGCTCGGATGTGCTGGCGACGGCATTCAACAGCACGGAGGTCTGGAAGTACGAGCCGACTGCCAATGGGGCGGTACCGGCTGACTTCAACATCACGACTGCTCTGGCGCAGTCGGGTTGGGTCACGAGTGCCACGGGGCCGATCAATAGTGCCAACCCGAGCGGCGGGGTGCTGTTTCTGCAGGATAGCGACATTGGAACGTCGAATGTCGAATTGCTGACGCCGACCTATACGACGGGTGATGGAGGGGGTGAACAGCTGACGTTCACCATGAGGCGGAGCAACTCCACTCAAGAAGATAGTGTGTCCTGGACGCTATACAAGCTGAATGGGGATGGTTCGTGGACGGCTGTGTTGGCGAACCAGACGATCGCGAAGAATGCCAGCGTGCAGGACGTCACCACAGGCCCTCTGGAAGCCGACACTACGTACCGGATTCATTTCATCGTGGATGACGCAAAACACGACAGCCTTAACTTCAATGTGGGGCTGGATGATTTCCGGGCGTTGATACCGCCTCATGTGGACTGGACGTCGACGCTGGCGACCGGCAATGTTCTGACGAACGATACTGAAATTGGCGGGACGACATTGTCGATTTCCAATGATGGGGGCACGACCTGGGTCCCTGTGAATGCGGGTGATCCAGTGCTGCTGGCGGGAGTTTATGGCACGCTGCATATCGACAGCACGGGCGCCTACACCTATACGCCCACGACGCCGCCTGATGGGGCGATCCATGCAAGCCAGCAGGATGTGTTCCAGTATCGACTCGAAGCGGGCAATGTCGTTGAAGACAGCGCCAACCTGACGATTACCATCGCGGGCGATGGTGTGGGTCTGCAGCCGGGCGTTCCCCATGTCACGGAGGGTCTGGAAATGCTCGGCACGGCTGGCGACGAAACGCTGGTCGGCGGTCTGGCCAACGATACTTTGAGCGGCGGACTGGGCAACGATACCTTGATCGGTGGCAAGGGGGACGATACATTGCTTGGGGGCGCGGGCGATGATGTGTTCGCCTGGCTGGGCAGCAATGCCGGCACCGTCCTTGCTCCTGCCCTTGATGTGGTTCGGGACTTCGGTCTGGGCGGCGCGGATCCAAAGGGGGCGGATGTGCTGGACCTGCGCAATCTGCTGGTGGGCGAGGAGACACCCGCTGCCGATCTCACCAAGTTCCTGCACTTCGATACGCAGGTGGTGGGCGCACAGACCAATACCGTCATCCATGTGTCGACGACCGGGGCGTTGGCGGTGGACGGAAGCAACTTCAACCAGCAAATCACGCTGGAGAACGTGCAGCTGAACACCGCTGACCAGAACCAGTTGATCACTGACCTGATCACTCAGGGCAAGTTGAAGGTCGACGGCCATTGACAGGCCAGGGCACGGTCGTGCCATGCCGCCGGGTACAGGTGCTGCAAAGCCTGGACGGCGGCATCGTCGAGAAAATTTGATCCTCCCGGACGAGCATGTTGAAGTGGGCCAGGTGCTGCTGCGCATCGACCCGCTACAGCTCCTCGCTGGGCGAGAGCACGGCGCATTTGCTGTCGCTCAAAGCCAAGGCGGTTCGGCAGCAAGCCCGGACCACAGCGCAGTACCTCCAGGCATCCGCGGATGGGTACCCCAATTGATGGAGATGGAGCTCCGCGTCTGGGCATCAGCGAGCGCCTTGCGCGGGCCGATCTGTTCACTTTTTTTGAAGAAATCCACGTCAGCGACCGCCTGATGCCGGGGTAGCCAGGGCTGACTTCCCGGCATTTGCCTCTGGGGCCGGCCGATGCGGCCATTGGTTTTTCCTCGCTGCGCGCACAGCCATGTTGACCCCAGGCATTGGCGCCGACGCCAATAGGCACCAATGACACCTTTTCTTACTATGTGTTTCATGGCGGCACTGTTTTACTGATCGTACGCGGCGGTAAGCGGGGCACGGAATAACACTTCTTGGAGGTTGTCACACATGGCAAATGCTACGGTTCTCGTCACGCAGTTGATTGGTCAGGCCTGGATTCGCGCCGCAGATGGCTCCCTGACTGTCATCCACCAGGGCATGCGCATTCCCGTCGATGCTGAAATCGTGACCGCCTCCGGCAGCTCCATGCAATTGCAGGCCGACGGCATGCCTCCGCTGACGGTTGGGGAAAACCAGGCGACGGTGCTCACCGCTGATCTGTTCATGCCGCCCACGCCCAGCGAGGCGGCTGTGGCTGTTCCTCCGGATGCCACCACCGCAGCGCTGATTGCCGCCATCAATGCCGGCCAGGATCCGTTCGCGCAGCTGGATCCCACGGCCGCCGTGCTGACGGGCGGCGGCGATGCCGGTGGCTCGTTCGTGCGCCTGACCAGCGTGCTGGAGTCGACATCGCCCCTGGGCCTGGCCTATGGCCAATCCGGCAACCAGAACATAGAGAACGATCAATATGGCGGCACCGTGCCTGTGGGCGCGCCTGCGCCCGCCCCGGCCCCCAGCGATCCCACCCTGGTGCCTGGCCTTTCGACCATCACGCTGACATCCGATGCGCGTGTCATCGAAGGCACGTCCATCACGGTGACGGCCACCGTCAGCCGTGCCGTGACTGGAAGTGACCTGGTTGTGCGGCTGACCGACGGCTCGCTGATCACCATCCCCGTGGGCGCGACCAGCGGCACGGTGCAGGTCGATTCGCGTCCGGATGACGTTTATCAGCAAGGCGACACGACGGTGCAAGTGGGCATTGGCGGCACCACCGGCGGTAACTACGAGCAACTGAACACCAGCAGCACCACCAATACCGTCGTCGCGGATGACGCCGATGCGGTGCGCATCACGCTGACCGGCCCGGAGAGCGTGGTCGAGGGGGGAAGCATCACGGTCACGGCCCATGTCGAGCAGCCGCCGCAGGGCAGCGATCTGGTGATCACGCTGACCAATGGCCAGGTCATCACCATTGCGGCGGGCGCGACCACAGGTACGGTGTCCTATGTGCCGTTGCCCGATGACAACGTCACTCAAGGCGACCGGCCGGTTCAAGTCGGCATTGCGGGCAGCACGGGCGGAAATTACGAGAATCCCGTACTGGGCGGCGCCATTGATTTCACCGTCAAGGACAATGACTCACCGCAATTGCTGGTCGGCGACGCAGGCATTGTCAATGAAGGCAATAGCGCGGTTTTCAATGTGGCGCTCACCAAGGCCGTGGATGCCGACACCACCCTGAGCTTCACTCTGGGTGGCGATGCAGGCAACGGGGCAGCGCCCTTGCTTGCCGGCCGCTTTGCGGCTTTGGCCGCCAACGACCAGATTGAGCCCAACGATATTGGCGTGCCCACGGTCACGGTGAACGGTCAACCCGTGGTGGTCACGGAAGTGAACGGGGTCTATAGCTTTACCGTGCCGGCAGGCACGACCACCGGCATCGTCGTGACGGTGCCGACCATTGCCGATGGGGTGTTCGAAGGCAGCGAATCCATGGTGTTGACGGGGACGCTGACGGGTGCGATGGCCAACGGCCAGCCGCTGCCCACAGGCATCACCTCCATTGGTCACGCCACCATTGTCGATGCGGCTGGCGATGTTCCGGCGCTGCAGGTGTCCGACGCGGGCACCGTCAACGAAGGCAGCAATGCGGTTTTCAACGTGACGCTGACCCACGCCGTGGATGCCGACACCACGCTGAGCATCACTTTCAGCGGCCAGGCGGAGGCCGGCGACATCGGCACGCCGGTGGTCACCATCGGCGGCACGGTCGTGGCGCTGACGGCGCTGGCCGGCGGCGGTTACAGCTTCACCGTGCCCGCGGGCACGA
>NZ_JAODYH010000030.1:0-550 GCF_025421555.1 Acidovorax bellezanensis | reverse complement strand
GACATCAACGCCAAGGCCTTGACGGTCAGTGGCGTGACCGCGGGCAACAAGACTTATGACGGCACGACCGCCGCAGCGCTGTCGGGCGGCACGCTCAATGGCCTGGTGGGTTCGGAGACCTTGGTTCTGTCGGGCCAGACGGGTACTTTCGCGGACAAGAACGTCGCCGCCGGTCAGACCGTGACCGTGACTGGCGCCACATTGGGCAACGGCACGGGTCTGGCGAGCAATTACACGGTCAGCAACGCCACGGGCGTGACGGCCGACATCACGGCCAAGGCCTTGACGGTCAGCGGCGTGACCGCGGACAACAAGACCTATGACGGTACGACCGCCGCCACGCTCTCGGGCGGAACGCTCAATGGCCTGGTCGGTAACGAGACGCTGACCTTGACCGGTCAGTCGGGCGTCTTCAGCGATCAGAACGCGGGTGCCGGCAAGACGGTGACCGTGACTGGCGCCACATTGGGCAACGGCACGGGCCTGGCCAGCAATTACACGGTCAGCAACGCCACGGGCGTGACGGCCGATATCAACGCCAAGGCCTTGA
>NZ_JAODYH010000029.1:0-1790 GCF_025421555.1 Acidovorax bellezanensis | reverse complement strand
GCCGTTGTCACCCAGCAGGCCGCCAACCAGGCCGTTGTCACCGAGCAGACCGCCAACCAGGCCGTTGTCGCCGAGCAGGCCGCCAACCAGGCCGTTGTCGCCGAGCAGGCCGCCAACCAGGCCGTTGTCGCCCAGCAGGCCACCGACCAGGCCGTTGTCGCCCAGCAGACCACCAACCAGGCCGTTGTCACCCAGCAGACCGCCGACCAGGCCGTTGTCGCCCAACAGGCCACCAACCAGGCCGTTGTCACCGAGCAGGCCACCGACCAAGTCGTCGCCGCCGGTCACGCCGCCCAGAAGCCCGCCGACCAGTCCGTTGTCGCCCAGCAGGCCGCCGACCAGATCGTTGCCGCCGGTCACTCCGCCCAGCAGGCCACCGACCAGAGCGTTGTCGCCGGTCACTCCGCCCAGCAAGCCACCAACCAGGCCGTTGTCACCGAGCAGACCGCCGACCAGGTCGTTGCCGCCCGTCACGCCGCCCAGCAAACCACCAACCAGGCCGTTGTCGCCCAGCAGGCCGCCTGCGGAGTCGTCGCCACCCGTCACGCTGCCCAGCAGGCTGCCCACCAGATCGTTGCCGCCAGTCACTCCGCCCAGCAAACCACCGACCAGGCCGTTGTCGCCCAACAGACCGCCTGCAGAATCGTTGCCGCCGGTCACGCCGGGCAGCAGACCGCCGACCAGGCCGTTGTCGCCCAGCAGACCGCCGACCAGACCGTTGTCACCCAGCAGGCTTCCGACCAGATCGTTGCCACCGGTCGCGCCGCCCAGCAGGCCTCCGACCAATCCGTTGTCACCCACCAGACCGCCGACCAGGCCGTTGTCGCCCGGCAGGCCAGCGACCAGACCGTCGCCATCGGTCAAGCCGCCCAGCAGTCCGCCGCCCAGGCCGTTGCCGCCCAGCAGGCTACCGACAGGATCGCTGCCGCCGCTCACGCCGGCCAGCAGGCCGTTGTCGCCCATCAGGCCGTCCAGCAGGCCGCCCAAGCCGCCTGCGTTGAGCAGACCTCCTACGACGCTGTCCGCAAGGTCCTTCACCCCGCCATCGCCGGATGTCTGCGCCAGACCGCCGGCGAGGCTGTTGAGCGTGTCGATCAATGGCTCGAGGGCCTGGTTCTGCGTGCCGACAAGGCCGTCAACCAACTGTGTCAAGGCGCCGAGGCCGCCTTCCGTGCTGGTAAGGGTCTCCAGCGCGCCAGTGGCGGCGGACAGCGTGCCGTCATTGGGGTTGAGCAGCGCGTTGAGCAGGTCCGCGAGGGGTTCGGCCACCGTGCCGTCCAGCAGGTGACCCGCGGCGTCCTGAGCCGAAGTGACCAGGCCGTCACTGCTGGCGCTGTCCGCTGCCATCCTGCTGCTGGAACTGCCACCGCTGAGCAGTCCACCCAGCAGTCCGCCCAATCCACCCGAGCCCAGCAGGCCGCCTACGACGTTGTCGACGAGGGTTTGTACGTCGCCGCTGCCGCCTTCCTGTGCCAGACCGGTAACCAGCCCTTGGAGCGTGTTGACCAATGGCTCCAGGGCTTGGTTGGGGGTGTTGACGAGGCCGTCCACCAGTTGTGTCAAGGCACCGAGACCGCCGGAGGTGTTCGTGAGGTTTTCCACCAGGCCCGTGATGCTGGACAAGGCGCTGCTGTTGGGATCAACCAATCCGTTGAGCAGATCAATGACGGGCGCTGCCGCCGTTCCCAGCAACAGACCATCAACCAGATCTTGCACAGAGGTGACCAATCCATGGCCGTCATCTGGATTGTCCGTAGGGTTGGTCGGATCCGTGGGGTTGGTCGGGTCCG